>CAWCPN010000003.1:0-12836 GCA_963797495.1 uncultured Acidobacteriota bacterium
GGAAACGGCCTAGAAGGCGATCGAGAAGGAGGCCGACGACGGCTGGAGGCTCCCCGTCGGCAACTCGAAGTCTCACCGCCGAGGCGAGGACGTGCGGCGCCTCCGGAAATCTCGGCGGCGATTCGGTCGTGAGAGGATGCGAACGCTGCGGCCCCGGAGGCCTCATCGAAGACTTTTTCGTTCGCGTGTGGGAGGACCTCGTCGGCCGCGTCAGCGGGCCGCTGCGCTTCCGGCTCGTGCTTCAGCCGGTCGTCTCGGCGTATTTCGCCTTCCGGTCCGGGCGGCGCGACGCCCGCGAGGGGCGCTTGCCGTACTTGCGGTCCCTGTTCTCGGCCAGCAGGGCCGAACGCCCGGCGATCCTGAGGGACGGGTGGCGGGATCAGGGCCGCGTGCTCCTCGTCGCCGCCGCGCTCGACCTGGCCTATCAGGCCGTGGCTCTTCACGCCTTTCACCCCGGCGAGGCCCTGATCATGGCGGCCTTGCTGGCGGCTCTGCCGTACCTCGTGATCCGAGGGGTCGTCAATCGCCTCCCGGGCGGCGGCGCGGGTAGCGCGCTCACGGGAAAGCAAACGAGACCGCCGCCGACCTGAACCTCGGCACGCGTCCTGGTTGTCGTCGGTTGCCGGGACTGCTCGGGTGTCCGCTCGACGCGAGCGCCGACTCCTCCTCCGTCGATGTCCGCGGCACATGGCCCTCGCGCGCGAGCGCTCACAGAGCGCCGTCGCCTCGAACGGTTCATTCGACGCCCCGGGTTTCGGGTGTCGTCCGCTAGAAGCTGACGGCGAGGGAGGAGACGATCGTCGGAGGCTCGGCGTCGGCGTTGAACACGAACACCGTCAGGGTGAGGCTCCTCCAGGTGAAGCCGACGAATGGCCCGCGCTGCACGTCGAGCGAGGTCTGGTAGGCGCGCGTTCGCTGCGACGCGAAGCCGACCGTCAGCCAGTCCCACGGCGAGTAGCCGAGCTGAGCCCAGTTGTAGAAAAAGTCGTCGTCGGAGTTGTCGGTGTCGAAGACCCACTCGCCCTCGCTGTAGAGCTCGAGGGGTCCCCACGAGAGGGTCAACTCGTATCCGGGAGCGACGCCGGTGGTATCGCCGAAGACGCCGCCGGCCATCAGCGTTGCGTCGAGGCGAAGGCTGTCGCCGAAGCCGAAGTTCCAGCCGACCCACGCCGATCCCGTTCCGATACCCTCGTAGTTGTAGCGCGCCTCGAGGTGCAGCGCGCCGCGGTCGGCCATCACGGTGGGCTGGCCGTAGTCCGTGTCCTCCGCCGGGAAGTAGCCGTAGACGCTGGCCTGAAACTCCCAGGCGGGCCCTTCGGAGGGCTCGGTCGTCCCGGCCGCGGCCGGCGGCGCGGTTGCCTCGGTCTGCGCCGCAGCGAACACGGGTCCCAGGGCGAGGAGGCCCGCCGCGGCGAGCGAGCGCAACCCCCTCAGCCGCCGAGCGCGATCGTGAGCGCGACGAGCGCCACGCCGATCGCGACCATGATGAGGCCGGTCCGCCAGGGGCGGAAGCCCGAGTACTTCGCGTACTCGTAGCCTCCGTAGAAGAGCAGACCGATGGCGATCGCGTTCGAGATGCGCAGCGCCCGAATCGCATCGTGCATGACGAGGAACGGGATCACGACGGGGAACGTCGAACGAAAACGAGCAGGAAAACGGCCAGGGCGGAGAGAAGGTCGCCCCGGGAGAGCGACGCGTGGCGGGGAGGCTCGGGGAGGGCCGCGACGCGCCGGCGCATCGCGTCGAGCTCGTCGTCGGTCATGACCTGCGCGACCACGGGCGGGAGGGCTCCGGCCAAGACGGTCCGCGCCTGCGCCGGGCTCGCGGCGTCCCGGAGGGCCCGGAAGGCCAGGAGGTTTCGCCCGCGCCCGGCGAGCGAGTTCATGACGTACATGATCGCGTCGACGATGCCCCACGCGAGGTTGCAGCCGATCGCGCCCACGAGCATCGTCCGCACCTCCTCGCGGGCGCTCGACGCGGCGGAGAGGGAGCCGGTGAACGTCAGGACCATGATCAGGCCGAACAGGACCTCGGAGAACCGCTCGGTCGGCTCGAGGACCCGGCGCCGCTTCTCCTCGGGCATCGTGGCTCCCGGTCAGTTCGGAATCAGATACAGAACTGCGGCGAAGACGGCGTAGACCGCGACGAGCTGGACTCCGGAGTACCAGGCCGCGTGGCCCATCGCGACGACGAAGGAGACCGTCAGCGTGGTCAGCAGGACCATGAGCACCTGTCCGCCGGCGAAGGCCAGGTCCATGGGCTCCGGGGCGAGGACGTAGCTCAATAGGACGAGCACCGGAGCGACGAACAGGGCGATCTGGACGGAGCTTCCCATCGCGATCCCGACCGAGAGATCGAGCCGGTTCTTGCGCGCCGCCGAGAAAGCCGCGGTCATCTCGGCGGCGGCGCCGACGAGCGAGACGATCACGAATCCGACGAAGGACTGCGACAGGCCGAGGGACTTGCCCGCCTCCGTGACGGACCCCACGAACACCTCGCTGACGAGGGCGATGGCCACGGTGACGGCCGCGAGGGTCCCGAGGGCGGCCGGCAGCGGCCAGGGAGTCTCGCCGTGTTCTCCGCCTTCCGCGCTCGTGAAGAATTCCTTGTGCGTCTTCAAGGAAAAAGGAGGCTCAGGGCGTAGGTCGCGAGCAGGATGAACGAGATCGTGAGGCCGAGCGGCAGCTTGAAGGCGGCCACGTTGAGCCGGTCGATGCGGGCCGTGCCGGCCGTGATGACGAGGGCGATCGAGGCGAGCAGCAGCATCCCCGCCTGCACGCGGGCGTTGCGGGGATTGAACTCCTGAACGTGATGGCGGAGCCCGCCCAGGAGGAAGGCGCCGCCGAGCATGAAGAGGCTGTTGGTCACGATGGCGCCGGCGAGCGACGCCTTGACGAGGTCGAACATGCCGGCGCGCAGGGCCGCGATGGCGATGACGAGCTCCGTCAGGTTACCGAGCGTGGCGTTGAGAAGCCCGCCGATCGCATCCCCGGTCTTCGCCGCGACGCTCTCGGTCGCGCGCGAGAGGATTCCGGCGAGCGGGACGATCGCCACGACCGACAGCAGGAACACCAGGGTGTGGCTGTCGGGTCGGAGGCGCTCCGCGACGAAGACCACCGGCACGAAAACGACCAGCCAGTACAGCGGCGTCCGGCGGAAGTCCGCGAGAACACCGCTCATGGAGACGTCCGGTCCGACCCTGCGGGGGTGGGCGCCCGCACGCTCCGCATGTCGGCTCCTTCCGATGCCGCTACTGCGCGTCCTGGGTGACGGTCCAGGTCTTGTCCGGGTTGTACGTCTTGATGGCCGGGGCGAGCTTCGCGGTTTCCGGGCCGAGGTCCTTCTGGTAGACCACCCCGTCGTTGTTCACGAGGAACGTCTGGACGCCCGTGACGCCGTAGTTCGCCGGCCAGGCGATCGCCGCGAAGCCGCCGATCATCATCCCCTTGACGATGTAGTCGCGGGCGCCCAGGCGCGCCGAGGAGCCCTGGGCCGTCAGCGTTCGGAAGTAGTAGCCGTTGTACGGCTCGGCCTTCTTCGTGTAGCCGGCGGCCAGCGCCCTGGCGATCTCGTCGCCCATGGGGCCGGCCGGCTGGCCGTCCGAATCGCGCCAGGAGAGGCCGTCCTGCTTGCCGGGTGAGCTGATCCAGTGCTGAGCGTACTGGCGAACGCCGCTCCCGTCGTGCAAATCCAGCGCGTATTCCTCCTGCGCTTCGACGTAACCGCGCAGGAGAGCGATCGCGTCGAGCTCGTTTCCGCCGATGCGCCGCGCGAGGATCTCCTCCCGGCCCGTCTTCGCGTCGTAGCGCCACTTGCCGTTCTTCTCGACGATCGGGACCGGCATGGGCCAGTCTTCGTTCCCGACGACGAGGGTGGCGACCTTCGGATCGTCGACGGCGAAGGTCACGTTCATCTTCTGGCGGGCGTGCTCGGCGAACTTCGCGAGGTCGTTCCTGTCGCTGACGGGATCGCCGGAGGAGACGATGCCCTTGCCCGCGGCGCCGAAGATCGCGTCGACAGCGGTCATGTCGCCCGCCTCGGCCGCCTTGACCAGGGCCTCGGCCGCCTGCTGCGGCGTATCGAAGGCGCGCGGCGCCGCGGCCGGGTCGGCGGCCAGGGCCGGGAAGGCCCAGAGCCACGCGGTCGCGATCGCCAGCGCCGCCGGGAGCTTCGAGACGCGAGACGGATTCGAAAATGGGTTGTTCATCATGTTCCTCGCCCTTACCGCCGCCGCCCGCCGCCGCCGCGCGACATCCCGCCCATGCTCGACGATCCGCGCGAGCTCGACGACCTCGCGCGGCTGCCGCTGTAGGACGATCCGCCGAACGCGGACGAACCGCGGGAGCTCGAGGAGGGGACGTTGCGGCTCCCGACCTGGCTGGAGCGGCTCCCGCCGCGGTCGAAGCTGCTCGCGCCCCCGCCCGACCGGTTGCTCGCGCCGCCGCGATCCATGCTCTGCGCCTGGCGCTGGCTCGCCCCGGCCTGCCGGGACGCGGAGTCCCCGCGGGTCCCGCCGCCGTACTTGCTGGCCGTGGCCCTGTCCTTGTACGGGGCACCCCCGCGCTGCTGCGCGTTGTGCTGCCAGTTGGTGTTGCCGCTCCGGTTGCTGATGTTGTTCTGCCGGTTGCTGTTGTTGACGAAGTTGTTGTTGTTGTTGATGTTGATGGTGTTTCCGCCGCCGTGCCACCCGCAGTTCCAGCCCCAGCCGCCGGATATGCCGATTCCGACGGCGATCCCGACGCCGAACCCGATCAATGCCCCGCCCCCGTAGTAGGGCGGGTAATACATCGGCGGATACGGGTAGACCGGCGGTCCCCAGATGACCGTCGGGCTGTAGGTGGGAACGTAGATCACCTCGGTCGACGCGGGCTGGATCTCGATGACGGTCTTCGCTTCCACGGTTTTCGTTTCGACCTTCTGCTGCTCGGTCGAATCGAGCTTGCCGGCGTCTTTCGCCTTCGAGCGGAGGCGCTGGACGGCCTCCATGACGTCGCTCTCCTGCGCCAGGAACGCGTCGCCGAGGTCCTGCGTCCACTTGATGTTCTCCGAGAGGACCTTCAGGGCCTCGGGCAGCAGCACCAGGGCCTGAACGCTGGGGTCCCACGGCTGCTGCTCCGCCGCCTTGGTCAACGCCTCGCCCTTCAGGGTCTCGTTCTTGGCCAGCCACTGCTGCGCGGCGACGACGTCGATCGGATACGTCGACGCCACCAGGCACTGGGCGAGAAGCGGATCGGGGTAGAGCGCGATCGGCGCCACCAGCGAGTCGAGCTGGTCGGGCGAAAGCTTCACGGATTCGGGAGTTGCCGCCGCGGGGGCGGCCTGCGTGTCCTGGGCCGGGAAAGCGCCGGCCGGAGCGGCGAGCAGGGCGCTGAGCGTCGCGACGAGCGCCACGCCGGAGACGCCCGAGAGCCTCGCCCGAAGCGGCTGGAGAGTTGTCACCGTGTCCTCCTCGTGTTCTGCATGCACATCCTATCGGCGGAAGGGCCCGGACCATAGTCCTATTGGCGGAGATGAGTGTCGCGCGAAGAGGTTGCCGCCGCGCCGACCGGGGTCAGCGAGGCGGAGGGGTCGGCTGCGGAGCGGCCTTCGGCACGTCGCCGGGCGAGTCGACGACGGCGGAGGGCGGCGCATAGGCGTCGGTGACACCCGGCTGCCCCTGGTACGTCCAGTTGCCCTGCGAGGGCGGCGGAGCCGCCTGGGCCGCCGGTGCGGGCTCGGCTGACGGAATGATTCTGACGCTGCCTCCGCCCTGCATCGGGAGGTCCGCGTTCAGGGCCGCTCCGCGCTCCTCCTGCTGGATCCGGAAAGCCGCGATGCCCGTCACCTTCGTGATCTTCCGGATGTCGGCCTGGCGCATGCTCATGAGCGTCCCGTCGCGCCAGGTTTTGAAGACGTAGGTGGTTCCCTTCAGCGTCGGGTTTTCGCGGGCGATCATGCGGCCCGTCGGAACGAGGTCGATCTGGTAGACGACCTCGTGTTCGAGATCCTTCGTGCGCTGCGTGATCTTCTTGACCTTTGACGGGTCCAGACGGACCATCGTCCGCTCCGGCCAGGCCTTGAAGACGTACGCGCCGCCCTCCAGCACGGGCTTGCCGAGCGCGAAGGCCGTTCCGGAGGGATCGAGGTCGATCTGGTAGATCGCCAGGAGCGCCTCGCTCTTTGGGTCGGCGGGCGCCTGGCTCCCGACCTCGGGCGCCGCCTTCGTCTGTGCTCCGGCGGGGCCGGCGGCCTGCTGCGCACGGCTACCGGCCGAGATCAGGAGAGCGACGATGGCAAGCACCGTCATCCGCAGCATCACGATCGAGGGTAGCACACCGGTGCCGCGTCGCCTTGCCCTCATCCACCGGCAAGCGGCAGAATCTCGCAACGGGACGGTCGCCGCAGCCGGCGCCTGATGCGGTCGAACCGGGCTCGTCGCTTCGGCGCGGCCAGGGATCGAGGCTGGCGACGGGTCGAGGCACAGGGGAGGCCGGGATGAGTTCCCGAACCGCATCCGCAGGGCGCTGGATGCTCGTCGCGACATCGTGGCGCGCGTGAGCCGCGGCGCGGACCGACGCCCGACCGCCGCCCGGATCGCGACGCTCGCCCTCGCGGCCGGGCTGTGGCTCGTGCCGCCTCCGGACGGCCTGAGCGGCGCGGCGTGGCACCTCTTCGCGATCTTCGCGTGGGCGATCCTGTCGGTCGTCACGGGCGCCTTCCCGGTGCTGACCGCTTCGGTCCTGGCGCTGGCCGCGGCCTCGCTGACGGGCATCCTCTCGCCGGCGGAGGCCTACTCGGGGTTCGCGAACCCGACCATCCTCCTGATCGTCGTCGCCTTCCTGGTGGCGCGGGCCGTCATCACGTCCGGTCTGGGTGAGCGCCTGGGCTACCACGCGATCCGCCTGCTCGGGAAATCCACGCTCGGACTCTCCTACTGCATCTTCGTCGTCGACGCCGTGATCGCCCCAGCCTTTCCGAGCAACACCGCCCGGTCCGGCGTGCTCTACCCGCTGGCGGTTTCGGTGGCCGAGGCGGCGGGAGCGAAGCCCGGCGGGGAACGCCCGCGGCTGGGCCGATTCCTGATGTTCTCGGGCATTGGGAGCCTGACGCTCTCCTCGGCGCTCTGGCTGACGGCGATGGCCGCCAACCCGCTCGGCGCCGAGATTGCGAAGACTCATGGAGTCGAGATCGCGTTCGGGTCGTGGCTGGCGGCGGCCTCGGTGCCGACGCTCGTTGGGATCGCGCTTCTGCCCCTGCTTCTCTACCGGGTGATCCGGCCCGAGGTCACCGCCACGCCGCGGGCCCCGGCGGCGGCCCGGGCGGCCCTCGCGGCGCTCGGGCCCGCGACCCGGGCCCAGAAAATCGTCGCCGGAACGTTCATCGGAATGGTGGTGCTCTGGGCGACCGCGGACCGGCTCGGGATCGACACGACGGCGGTGGCTTTCCTCGGCCTGGGTCTCCTGCTCGCCTCCGGAGTCCTGACACTCGCGGACATCGCCAGTCAGGGCGACGTCCTCGAAACGTTCATCTGGTTCGCGGCCCTCTTCACTCTGAGCGGCGAGTTGAACCGGCTGGGCTTCATGGGGTTCGTCGGGGAGCGGGTGGCCCGGCCGATGGAGGGCATGTCGCCGCTACTGGCGGGCGGGCTTCTCGTCGTGGCCTACGTGCTCCTGCACTACCTCTTCGTCAGCCAGACGGCGCATCTGCTGGCCCTCTTCGGCGTTTTCCTCGGCGTGGGAATCCGCCTCGGCGTGCCGGCGCTTCCCCTGGCATTCCAGCTTCTCTTCGCCTCGAACTACTTCTCGGCGATCACGCCGCAGGGCTCGAGCGCCAACCTGCTCTTCGCGGGAAGCGGCTACCTCTCGTCGGGAGACCTGTACCGCCTGGGTGCGATCACGACGGCGTTCGGGCTGGTCGTCTACCTGCTGGTCGGGACGCCCTGGCTTCTGCTGGTCGCCCGCTGATGGGAGGACGTGGGAGGGCGACGTCGTGAAACTATCCGGAGGACCCGAAGTCTCGATGGTGGCGTCTCTGGCGCCGAAGGAGGAAGCGTGAAGGCGAAGTCACGGAAGGGAGACCGCCGCGGTGAGGCGAAGGCCGTCCCGCGCATGGAGTTCGACGAGCTCGTCGCCCGCTCGCGGAGGCTGTCGCGCCAGTACCGCGTGAGGGACGGGAAGGGATTCCGCCTCGAGGACATCGATCCCGGCGACACGGCGTGGCTCAAGGCGGAGGACAAGCCCGCGGCCAGGGAGGCCCTGCAGCAGGGGGTCGACGCCCTCGCCCGGTTGCAGGACATCCTCTACGCGCAGGATCGCTGGGCCGTGCTCCTGATCTTCCAGGCGATGGACGCTGCGGGAAAGGACGGAGCGATCAAGCACGTCATGTCGGGGGTCAACCCGCAGGGCTGCCAGGTCATGTCGTTCAAGGCGCCGTCGGCGGAGGAAATGGACCACGACTTCCTCTGGCGCTGCCTGCGAAACCTGCCCGAGCGCGGCCGGATCGGGATCTTCAACCGCTCGTACTACGAGGATGTGCTCGTCGTTCGCGTTCACCCGGAGCTCCTCGGGAAGCAGAAGATCCCCCGCGAGCTCGTCACGGAAGACATCTGGAACGAGCGCTTTCGCGACATCCGTACCTTCGAAGGTATCTCGCCGGAAACGGCGTCGTCGTGCGCAAGTTCTTCCTGCACGTCTCCCGCAAGGAGCAGAAACGGCGATTCCTGGAGCGGATCGAGAACTCCGACAAGAACTGGAAGTTCTCGGCCAGCGATGCCCAGGAGCGGGGGTACTGGAAGGACTACATGCGCGCCTACGAGGACATGATCCGCAACACGGCGTCGAAGCGGTCGCCCTGGTACGTCGTGCCCGCCGACAACAAGTGGTTCACGCGGATCGTCGTCGCCGCCGCCGTCATCGACACCCTCGCCTCGCTCGGCCTGAAGTACCCGGCGGTCGGAAAGGAGAAGCTCGCAGAGCTCGCCCGAGTGCGCAAGGCGCTGCTGGCGGAGAAGTGAGAGCGTGACGGCCGTCAACGCCCTCGCCGCTCCGGGCCGGACGAGCGGCGGCCCGAGGGAGCGGATCCGGTTCGACGTGATCGCCGGACTGATCACCGCCGCGGTGGTCGTTCCCAAGGCGTTGGCCTACGCGTCGATCGCGGGCCTGCCGGTTCGGGTGGGACTGACCACGGCGCTCGTCCCGATGGTGATCTACGCGGTCCTCGGGACCTCCCGGGTGCTCTCCGTTTCGACGACCACGACCATCGCCATTCTCACGGCGGCGGCGCTGTCCGCGGCCGCACCCGACGGCGATCCGGCCACCCTGGTCAGGGCCGCGGCCGTACTCGCCCTCCTCGCGGGAAGCGTTCTCGTGGGCGCTTCGTTCTTGCGGCTCGGGTTCGTCGCGGACTTCATCTCCGAGCCGGTGCTCGTCGGATTCAAGGCCGGGATCGGGCTCGTCATCGTGCTCGACCAGATCCCGAAGCTCCTCGGCGTCCACTTTCCCAAGACGGGCTTCTTCCGCAACATCGCGGCGATCGTCCGAAGCATGCCCGAGACGTCGATGCCGACGCTGGCTCGTCGGTGCCGGGACGATTGCTCTGCTCCTGGGGCTCGAGCGATTTCTGCCAAGGTCGCCGGCGCCGCTCGTCGTCGTCGCCGCCGGGATCGCCGCGATGGGCCTGTTCGGCCTCGGCGCGCGGGGCGTCGAAGCCATCGGGACGATCCCGCGGGCCTGCCGTCGCCCGTGCTTCCGGACCTCTCGCTGCTCGGACGCGGCTCTGGCCGGGGCCCTCGGCATCGCCCTGATGAGCTTCACCGAGACGATCGCCGCCGGGCGCGCGTTCTCCCGGAGCGACGAGCCGCAGCTCCGGGCCAACCGGGAGCTTCCCGCGACGGGCCTCGCCAACGTCGGCGGAGCTTTTTCGGCGCCATGCCGGCGGGCGGGGGGACGTCCCAGACCGCCGTCAACCGCCGCGCGGGAGCCCGCACGCAGCTCGCGGAGCTCGTGACCGCGGGCGCGACCCTCGTGACGATGCTCATCCTCGCGCCGTGGATCGGCCTGATGCCTCAAGCGACGCTCGCGGCCGTGGTGATCGTCTACTCGATCGGCCTGATCCAGCCGTGCGAGTTCCGCGCCATCCTCGACGTCCGTCGGACGAGTGGGCCTGGGCCCTCACCGCGTTCGCCGGCGTCGTGCTGCTGGGGACGCTCGAGGGATCCTCGTCGCGATCGTCGTGTCGCTCGTCGCTCTCGCCCACCAGACGGCCAATCCGCCGGTCCGGGTCCTCGGGCGAAAGCCCGGCACCAACATCTTCCGGCCGCGCTCGAAGGAGCACCCGGAAGACGAGACCTTTCCGGGCCTGCTGCTCCTGCGGCTCGAAGGGCGGGTTTTCTTCGCGAATGCGGGCCGGATCGCCGAGAAGATGCGAACGTTCGTCGCCGCGGCGAATCCGAAGGCGATCCGCCGTCGATCTTAGGGGCGTGCCCGACATCGAGTACACGGCGCTGAAGATGCTGACCGAAGGCGAGAAGCGGATGCGCGAGCTCGGCGTGTCCGTGTGGCTCGTGGGCCTGATCCCCGGGTCCTCGGGGTCGTCCAGCGCTCGTCCCTGGGGCCGCACCTGGGGCGGGAGCGCATGCACTTCACCCTCGAGGTCGCCTTCGCCCGGTACCAGGCCCGGAGCGCGGATGCGGCGGTGTTTCCGGCAACGAGCTGAGTTCCGGCCGCATGCGTCAGTTCAGCCGGAACGACAGGGCGACGCTCAGGATTTCGTTGGCCGCGAAGGGGGTCGAGGTCCAGGCGAGGGTCGGTCCCTGGACGAGGATGTCGACGATCCCGGCGTTGAACGCGACGCCGATGCGCGAGCCGGCCTGGAAGTAGTACTCGCTGCCCAGTAGCCATGGACGCCCGGCGAGGGGTCGAACTCGTCGTCCCGCGGACCTTCGGTCCGCCCTCCACGCGGACCGGCGTCAGCGCCAGCCCGAGGACGCCCACGGATACCAGCGCAGGTCCAGGCCGAAGGCGCCCGTGAGGTACGCCGACTCCCCGATGGTCCGCCGGGCGCCGATCGCGAGTGACGCCGCCCGGCGCCCAGGCGAACTTGCCTCCCCAGCGGTCGCGGTCCCAGAGGACCATCGCTCCGACCGCGCCCTCCCCGTACTGCCGGCCTTCGGTCACCACGCGCCGGCGCCTCGACGGTCGTGACGCCGGTTCCCACGTACCAGGACGCCGTCCGGCCCTCGAGCCGCCCGTAGGGCGCGTGCGGAGGCGACCACGTCTCGTCCTCCCGCTCGACCTTATCGGTGTGATGCTCGATCAGGGGACCGCCGGCGAACTTCGGCGACGTCAGGGCCTAGGTCACCCCGATTCCGAACGAGAGCTCGGCGGCGGGCTTGCGCCAGTCGATCTCCAGCGGCCCGTGGAACGTGAGGGCGAAACGGCTGTCGATGACGTAGTCCATGCGGAAGAAGTTCGTCGTGAGTTCCGATCCGGTGCGGTCGCCACCGAAGGCGACGCGCCAGGCCGCCGGAGTGAATCCCACGGCGAGTCGCCTTCCGATCGGGAGCGGGAGATCGACTTCAGGCCGACAGGCCCGCGCCCACTCCGTTGTCGTAGCGGCGGTAGCCGAGCTCGCCGACAGCGCGTAGACGAAGGGATTCAGCGTCCCAGCTGTACCGGAAGAGCGTCCCCGTGGCGGTCACGTCGAAGAACTTGCGCGTCGCGTTGTAGGTCCCGTCGAGGCCGAGAACCCGTACGCTCCGGGCGACAGGTCCACGGGCTGACGCTCCCGGCACTCCTCGCCTTCGCACGCGTAGGCCGGCGCAAACCAGCGGCCTTGTAGGCGCTCCAGGCCTCGGACTCGTCGGGGGCCGCGGGCGGCGCGCCGACGGGGCGGCGGCGGCGGCGGAAGCGCGGGACGTTGATCACGCACGAGGACGAGCAGGTCGACGAGCGCCTGGCGCGCGAGGTCGCCCTCCTCCGACAGGCATTCGAAGGGCACCATGTAGGGAGAGTCGGTCAGGTCCTTGCAGCGCCGTCCCCCGGCCGTCACCCGTTCCGCGATCACGTAGGTCTTGTCGCGGGGTCGTCCCAGTTATGGAACGCCGAGGCGGGGATGCCGGCGATCTTTTCGAGGTCAGGCCCGGCAGCGCGTCAGCGGCGCCCAGATGCGGAGCTCCTCGATCTCGCAGGGGTCCGCGGCGGCGCTGCGTGTGCGATCCCGAGAAAGAGTCGTCGACCGCGTGCATCAGCTCGTACAGGCCGTACCGCCTTGCGCGTCCCGGGGCCGCCGTCGATGACGACCTGGCGCAGCAGGTCGTCGAGAAGGTCGCGGCAGCGCACCAGCGCCGAGGTCGCGAGCGCCCCGAGGGATCGAGGTTCCGTCGATGTCGGGGGATTCGGCGTCCTCGAGCTTCGCCATGAAGTGGAAGCACTGGCCGGCGTCGCTGAACTGCCGCCGGAAGGCTGCGTCGGGCTGGTCGGTCAGGGGTCTCGGCCAGTCGAGGAGGGGATTCGTCGTCGCGCGTCGGCGCAGAAGACCGGCGGATGCTCGCCCCAGCCGAAGCAGAGCGGCGGCGCGAGGTCGCCGTCGTTGAAAAGATCGCGCAGGACGTCGGGCTGAGGCGGCCGGCCGTCGTGTCCCTCGATGAGGGTCCGGTAGGCGAGCGCTTCGATGACGACGTGGCCCTTGCTGTCGAAGCGCGGCCGCCCGTGAGGAACGCCGCGAAGAGCGCCAACGCCGCCGCGCGGAGGGCCCGGCGCGACGGCGCCCGGCTTCGCGTCGTTCCTGCGGCGATCGTCTGCCTTTTCCCCGTTACGGACCGGGCGGCGCGGCCGGCGGTGCCCCGGCCCCCGCAGCCG